>NZ_JBEZDJ010000001.1:570332-570410 GCF_040648275.1 Micromonospora sp. NPDC049171 | reverse complement strand
CGATCGAAGAAGCCGTCACGATCCGCCGCCGACTGGCCGAGACCAACCCCGCCGGCTACCTCCCCGACCTCGCCATGT